>NZ_QLNF01000085.1:0-1515 GCF_003261015.1 Agrobacterium sp. MS2
TGTCCGTCGTCGAATGATTTGAGACTTTTTGGGCTCTGGAAGAATGGAGTTTCCGGCTCGGGTAGCTGGTTAATTTAAGCCGCTTTGGCGTGGTGTTTCAAGCGGCGTAGTCTGATGGTGTCTCGTTTGATCCTTTCACGTTCGAGCAGGATGGTCTGGCCGCGTCCGAAGTACACGTCGGCCGGGGTGAGATTTTCGAGGCTCTCGTGGTATCGTCGATGATTGTAATGCTCGACGAAGGCCGCGATCTGGGCTTCCAGGTCCTCTTGGAAGAAGTAGTTTTCGAGCAGGATGCGGTTCTTCAACGTCTGGTGCCAGCGTTCGATCTTACCCTGCGTTTGCGGATGCCCCGGAGCGCCATGGACCTGAGCGATCTTGTATTTCTCCAGCCACTCGCCGAGATCGGAAGCGACGTAACACGGACCGTTGTCGGACAGTAGGCGTGGGCGGTGTTCGACCTTGACCTTGTCGCAGCCTGAGGCGGTCAGTGCCAGGTCGAGCGTATCGGTGACGTCATCGACTTTCATGCTGGTGCACAGCTTCCAGGCGATGATGTAGCGGGAATAGTCGTCGAGGATGGTCGAGAGGTAGAACCAGCCCCAGCCGATGACCTTCAGGTAGGTGAAGTCGGTCTGCCACATCTCGTTCGGCCGCGTGGTCTTGTCCTTGAACTCGTCATTGGCCTTGATGACGATATAGGCTGGCGAGGTGATCAGGTCGTGGGCCTTGAGCAGGCGATAGACCGAAGCTTCTGACACAAAATAGCGTTCCGTGTCGGTGAACTTCACGGCCAGCTCGCGCGGTGACAGATCGGCATGGTCGAGCGCCATGGTGATGATACGGTCACGGACATCGTCGGGAACACGGTTCCACACCCGTGAAGGTGCGGACGTCCGGTCTTCCAGCCCCTCGACACCGTGGGTCTGGAAGCGATTATACCAGCGATAAAAGGTCGGCCGGGGGATACCGAGCTTGTCGAGGGTCTGCTTGGCAGGCAGGTGGGATTCGTCCACCAGTCGGATAATCTCGAGCTTTTCCGTGGCGGGATATCTCATTCTTCGTCGCCCCCATCCGCAATCATGCTTTTTTTAAGCAGGCGGTTTTCCAGGGTGAGGTCAGCCAGCGCCTCTTTCAGGTCGCGGCTTTCACGGCGCAGCGCCTTGACCTCGTCACTGGTCGCCGAGCGAGCGGTATCGCCCGCGAGCCGCTTCTTGCCCGCTTCGAGGAATTCCTTTGACCAGCTATAATACAGGCTCTCGGCGATCCCTTCGCGGCGGCAAATCGCGGCGATGCTGTCTTCGCCACGCAGACCTTCCAGCACAATGCGGATCTTCTCCTCCGACGAATGGTGCTTGCGCGTGGCGCGGCGGATGTCCTTGATGGTCTTCTCGGCCGCCGATGTCTGCGGCCCGGTTTTCTGTCTCATCTTCGCTTCCTTTGATAGAGCTACGATGAGCCGAAAATCCTCTCTTCTCAATTAAAACACTTCTGTCTCAAGGGCGCTGATCCGGGACA